>NZ_JBFBAG010000002.1:0-12839 GCF_040682155.1 Amycolatopsis sp. NPDC051371 | reverse complement strand
CCTTCCGGCTGTCCGGCCGCTTCCCGGGCGGGCAGCTCCGACTGCACGAATGATTCCGGGCCGGCCGCTGCCGACCGCTCGGGCCCTTCCCGCGCAGGCACTCCCGACTGCACGAATGATTCCGGCGCGGCCACTACCGACTGCTCGGCCGGGCCGGACTCGACTGCTTCCGATTTCCCGGCCGGCATCTGCTCGACCGGCTGAGTTCGCGGCGCGGGGATCTCTCCCGCGATGGTCCCCGCCTCCGGCACCGCCGCCTCCTGGCGTGACTCGGCAGGCCGTGCCTGAACGGGCTGCGGTGCGGCCGCCCGGCTCGGCGCCGTACCCGGCGCAACCGCCGATCCCGCGGGAACCGGCGCGGGTGCCGGTTCCCACCGCGGCTGCGGCGCGGACGCGGCCTGCGGCTGGGACTGCGAGCGAACCTGTTCAGTGGCCTGAGATTGCTCCTGCGGCCCAACTTGCCGGTGCATCTGAACATCCTGCTGCGACTGGACTTGCTGGGGTCGAATTTCCTGCCTCGCCTGGACTTCCTGCCGCGCCGGCCGCGGCCGCTCCTGTGCATCGAGCTGCCGCTCGACCTGCGGCTGCTCCTGGGCATACACCTGCGGCTCGGACTGCAGCTGCGGCTGCTCCTGGGCATAAGCAGGCCGCTCGGACTGGAGCGGCGGCTGCTCCTGGGCATATACCTGCGGCTCGGACTGGAGCTGCGGCTGCGACTCCCGCGACTGCGACTCCTGCGCCTTTGCCTGAGCCAAAGGCGGCCCAGGCAAAGGCGGCTGCTCCAGCATGTCCGGAGTGATCGCCGGCGTCATGAGCGGCGTGTGCGCGGTATCGGCATTCGGCCTCGCCGGCTCCTGAGCCTCCGGGTACCGGGCCAGCGGATCAGCCCCCACCGCACCCCGGCTCCGCAGCAACCCGCAGCACCCGAGCAAACCGAGTAACCCGGCGAGACCCCAAAACACCGTCATGACGGTCCTCCCTTTCCACGCTCCCTCCGGGGATAACCGGCCACGAGCGCGCCAACCGGACCAGTACCCGAGTGAGTGACACCGCTCAACCCAGCTGCGGCACGTCCCCCGGGAACGAAATCGGCAGCGAGTACAGCCCGCGCGCGGTGCGGCCGCCGCCCAGCCAGCCGTGGAAGTAGATGTGGCCGTCCACTACGTCGGCGCCGCCCGGGCCGTCCACCTTGCCGCCCAGAAGGTCGGTCGACAGAAAGGGGGCGTCGGCCTTCACGAACGGACCAGTCACCTTCGGCGCGGACGCGTAGCCCGTGTGGTAACCCGAGCTCTGGAACGTGTCCGCCGAGTAGAACAGCAGGAAGCGGCTCGCGGTCTTCACCACCGACGGCGCCTCGACGACCGCCTTCTCGGCGTTGAGGTCGGCGCGGAGCAGCTCGGTGCGCGGCCCGGTGAACGTGCGCCCGTCGGCCTGCAGCTTCTGCGTCCAGATCGCCGCCGGCGCCCCCGTCGCGTCGCCGTCGCTCTTGTAGAACAGGTAACGGGTTCCGTCCGCGTCGACGAACGTCTGCGGGTCGATGTCGCCGTGGTCCTCGGCCGCGCAGACCAGCGGCTGGTCACCGGCCGGGGTGTACGGCCCGTCCGCTTTGGACGCCGTCGCCGCCCCGAGGCACATCTCCCCGCCGTCGGCGCGCGCGCCCGAGAAGTACAGGACGAACGTGCCGTCCGGCAGCTGCGTGACGTCCGGGGCCCAGAACCCGCCGTCCGGCTTGGCCCACGCGGGAACGGCCCCGAGCGCGTCGCCGGTGATGCGCCACGGCCCGTCCGGCGCCGACGCCGTCGCGACGGGGATCCGGCCCGAGCCGGTGCTCGTCGAGAACGCGAAATAGCCGCCCGCGGTCTTCACGACGTCCGGGTCGGGGAAGTCCTGGTCGATCAGCAGCCGCGGTGCGCTGATGGCCGCCGCGGCCGGGCAGGCCGCGAAGGCGGCCAGAAGCGCGACGACGGGAGCGAGCACGAGATTCTTGACGCTCATAAGCGATTCTGTTGACAATCCGGGAGATTCGGCAATGGCTGGTGGACGCGGTCACCGGGAAGCATGGACTTCCCCCGTGCGCCCGGATCGGGTGGATTCGAGCGGCCGCCACGGGGTAGCCGCCGTGTCATGCACGCACCGAAAGGCGCCTACCGCGCCGGCCACGCCGTCGGGGAAGCCGAGGGAGCCGCCGCGGACGAGGAAAAGCCGTTGGGCACCCCGGGAAAGCCGCTCGACCGCCGGTCGCCGTTCTTCGCTGGGCTGACCGCCGCGGCCGGGGTCGCCGTCACGGTGGCGGTCGTGGAGGTCGTGCTCGCGGCGTCCGATGTGCTCCTCCTGATCGGCATCGCGTTCTTCATCGCGGTCGGGCTGGAACCGGTGACCTCCCGGCTGACGCGCCGGATGCCCCGCGCGCTCGCCGCCGGCGTGGTCGTCGTGACCGGGCTGGCCATCTTCGCCGCGGCCGTCGCCGGCGCCGCGGTCCCGCTGTCCGACCAGATCACGCAGCTGCAGGACGGCGCGCCGCGTTACCTGGCCCTGCTGCGCGACCCCACCACGCTCCTGGGTCGTGCGAACGAGACCTTCGGGCTCGAAGCCGGCCTCCGCGGCGTCCACCTAGCGGACGTGGCGAAGTCGATCGCCGGCGTGCTCGGCGACGCGGTGATCGTCGTCGTGCTCGGCACGTACTTCGTCGCCGACTTCCCACGGGTCCGCACCGCGCTCTACCGGCTGGCTCCGCGTTCGCGGCGGCCGCGCGTGATCCTGATCGGCGACGCCGTCTTCCGGAAGGTGGGGGCCTACCTGGTCGGCAACGTCGTCGTGTCGCTCATCGCGGGCGTGCTGACCTTCGCCTGGCTCTGGGGTTTCGGCGTGCCCTACCCGCTGGTGCTCGCCTTGCTCGTCGCCGTCCTCGACCTCGTTCCGGTCGCGGGTTCGGTGGCCGCGGGGGCCGGCACCACGCTCGTCGCGCTGACGGTGTCGACGCCCGTCGGCGTCGCCACCGCCGGCTTCTTCGTCGGCTATCGCCTGCTGGAGGACTACGTGCTGCTGCCGAAGATCGTCGGGCGGGCCGTGCGGGTCCCGGCGCTCGTCACCGTCGTCGCGGTGCTGCTCGGCTTCGAACTGCTCGGCGTGGTGGGCGCGTTCGTGGCGGTACCCGTCGCGGCGGCCGGTCTCCTGGTGGTGCGGGAAGTGGCCGTGCACCGGCTCGATCGGGCGTGAAACCGCCGCGCGGGGGGCAATCCGCGCGGCGGCTTCGAGCGGGCGCGGTCAGTTGCCCTGCGCGGACCCGCCGTCCTGGATGCCGCCGCCGGCGCAGTTGAACGGGGTCTCGCCCTCGGCGTCGTGCTCGCCCGGGGAGAGCACCGGGACGTCGATGCCCTGCGCGACGTCGCGGACCGGCACCTGGACGCCCAGCACGTTGACGTTGTCGTCGCAGACGCCGCCGACCGCGTTCAGGTTGTGCACCGCGTCGAAGTTCTGCACGTTGCCGAGACCGATCTGGTCGCTGTGGTCGACCGGGTGGCCGGCGACGGTGATACCGGTCGCCGACGCGGATCCGCCGAGCACCGCCATGCCTGCGGCGAGGGCGGTGGCGACGAAGCCGAGCTGCTTGATCACGAAGAAAACTCCTTCTACAGACCACACCGGAGGGTCCGGTGGGGGATCGGGGGAAAGGAACCGGGCCCGGCTTCGGTTCGCCGGGCCCGGGGAAGTCGGTTATCGTGCGGTTCACGCCGGGTGGGACCGGCGCACTTCTCCAGTTCGTGACCGGTCCCACCCGTGCCGGCAACGCCCGGCGTCGCGGCGTGCCCGGAACGCGGAACAGGAGTGTGCAGCTCGCTCCGCGTTCCGGGCACGCGTCACGACGTCGACGCGCATCGCCGGATTCCCGTGCCTCGGCCGGCGTCCGCACACACAGCGGGCAGCCTCGGCACGGAAACTCAGTTGTCCTGGCTGGTGCCGCCGTCGACCACGGCGCCCGAAGCGCAGTTGTAGGGGGACTCGCCGCTGGCCTCGTTCTCGCCCGGCGACAGGATCGGCACGCCGATGCCGTTGAGCGAGTCGCGGATCGGCACCTGGACGCCGAGGACGTTGACGTCGTTGCCGCAGATGCCCGGCGTGACATTGACGTTGTGGAGCACGTCGGTGTTGTTCAGGTTGACGAGGCCGACCTGGCCCATGTGGTCGTAGCCGCCGTGGTGGTGGCCGTGGTGGTCGTGGCCGTCGGGGGTGCCGGCCGCGGCGACGCCGCCGGCCAGGAACGCGCCGGCGGCGACGGCGGCCGTGACGAAGCCGATCTTCTTCAGCATGGGATTTCTCCTAGATTGACGATTGCGTCGGGCGGGACGGCAGTGAAGGTGTGTTCTCCGTCCCGTGTGAGGGAAACGTACTGACGTCCCGGCGCCGTTTCCACTTCGTGCCACCATCGTGTGGGTGCCGCAAGCCCCTGACCGGCCTACTGGTGGTCCGAATGGGTTACGCGCGGTTCCCTTTTCCGCCAATGCCTTCTCTTTCATCGTGCCCGGACATCGCTTGTGCGGCAAGGAAGATTCCGGACGCGCGAAAGAGCCCTGCGCCGCCTCGGCGGAGGCGACGCAGAGCTTTCGTGCGGTGGTTTCCTAGCCGGGCCAAGCCTCCGCTTCGGCGGTGAGGGCCGTGGTCACGTCGATCTCGCCCGAGCGCACCCGCCACGCGAGCGAGCCGGGGCGGGGCTCCACGAGGTGCCAACCTGTAACGTTTTCGTCGGTGTAGCAAGGATTTTCGTCGTCACCGATCCCGAGAGCGGCGAAGTACTGGCGAGCGGGCCAGGTTTCGGGAACCCAGGCACGCGCCCAGCGCACCACGATCCTGGCGAGGTCGTTGCGGCCGTCCGCCGGGTGAATCAGGCGGTCGCCGGTGGTGCAGATAAGACGTGGCGAGAAGGTCGCGCCCAGTGGGGCGACCACGAGTTGACTGTTCATTGCTCCCCGCGTCCACAACGGTGGACGGTGTTCTCCCGATACGGATGCGCAGCTACGCGATAAGGGAAGGGGGCGGCCGGTGGCGGACGCGCACGTCCTCCCACGGCTCTTGCTTGAACCGGGGACCAGTCTACAAATGGCGTTCCGGCGCGTGGAACCGGGTCGGGAAACGGAAAGCGTCGCCCGTTCCCGTGACACCGGGTGTGAACACGGGTGACGGGGGTAAGCGACCGGTGATCGTCCGTCCGAACGGAAGGAAGAACCGAAATGAACCGAACCGCACGGAACCTGCTCGTCGGCTGCGCGGCCGCGGCCGTGATCGGCGTGACCGGCGCTGTCCCGGCGTCGGCGGCACCGGCGCCGGTGCCGGTCGCGTGGCACCAGGCCGACGACGACGGGGGCACCGCCGAGGACGACAACGGCGACAACGGTTTGTGGGGCCTGCTCGGCCTGGTCGGGTTGCTGGGCTTGGCGGGCCTGGTCCGGCGCGGGCCGAAGGCCGGGGCGATGGCGGGGTATCCCGACGCCGGCCGGCCTTCGCGCCGGGAGACGGCACCGCATGCCGAGGCGACCACGGCCGGCCCGCCGGTCAACGCGTACCCGCCGGCCGAGGCGACTCCGCCGGCGAACACGTATCCGCCGGCCGAACCGCGCCGGAACCCGCCGGGCGTCTGAGGCCTCGGGCGGAACGCCGCCGGTGTCCGGGAATCCCGCGTCCGGAACCTTCCGGGCGCGGGCGTCCTGAAGGAGATCCCTCCGGGCGCACAGGCACCACCGCCGCGCGCCCGGAATCCTCCGGGTGCCCGAGTCCGACCGGTGCCCCGCACCTTGCTCCCCCTCTTCTGCCGCACAGAACGTCCCGGCGCCGCTTGGCACCGGGACGTTCTGTGTCTTGGTGTTCTCCGAATGGCGCCTTCGTGTCAGGTCTCGGCACCGAGGAAGCCGCTGAAGACCGGAAACCCGGCCCCGGCGGCCGCCACCCAGATTAGCGAAGCTCTCAGCGCGCAAGAAGTGCTTCTGCGTCGTAACCTTCTTAAGAGTGGCTTTCCTGCCCGAGATAAATGCGCCTGATTACCCATTAATTCACCCGACAAACGTCACGTCCGGGTGAAACATCGGTAGCACGCGAGAACCACCCCAGTCATACCTTCGGTGAGGAAAACCGGCTCGATTCCACCGTTCATCGTAATCGCGGGACCCGAACGAGTGGTGCGGTCACACACTGTGATTGGAGTTGCAAATTGCCGCGCATCGGCTTCACGCGAACTCCATGTTTGTTCCGCGGATCCCGGACCGCCGCGCACCGTGCGAAATCACCGCCCCCGCCGACGCCGCGGGATCCGCTCGCGGTAATCACTTCCGAAGATCACCATGATCGGAGTCGGCATCGGGAATTCCGGAGGAGTAGGACATGAAAAGTGCACTGGCTCGGGCGGTCACGATTTTCCTCACCGCGACGGCGGTGACCCTGACCGGCGTGGGCGTGGCCACGGCGGGCGGGCCCGGCGGCAGCGGGTCGTCGAGCACCACCAGCGCGGCCGCGGAGGTCCAGACCCTGCGCGACCAGCTGGCCTCACGTGCGGATCACGGCGACGTGGCCGGCACGCAGGCCACCCTCGGCGACCTCGACCCGCTGCTCGCGGATCTCGCCCAGGGCAAGCGGTACACCATCCAGGCCGACGCCCGCGACACCGCGGCCACGGCCAGCCAACAGAACACCGAAGCACGCGATGGCGTGGATCGACTGGCAGCGCAGGAAAAGGCCCGCCAGGGTCTGCCGCCGGTGACCGCGCTGCTCAACGCGTTGCTGCAGCGGCTCCTGATCTCGCTGTCCTCGCTGGTGAACGACCTTCTCGGCGGGCTGCCCGTCCCGATCGGCTAGGGCCCGATCGGCCCCGGACGGACAGCCGGCGATGGCCCGGTGCGGCTCACCTCCCCGCACCGGGCTTTCGTCGTCCCCGCGAAAAGCCCGGTGCGGCGAACCGCACCGGGCTTTCGTGGTTTCGAGGCTATTCGTAGACGACGTAGGCGGGTGCCGGGGTCAGCGCCAGCACCTGCGCCGGCGTCATCAACGCGGCGCCGCGGCGGGTGTCCTCGTCGAAGAACAGCTTGAACCCCGGCCGCACGTGGTCGGGCTTGGTCTTCATGAGCGTCTTCCACGTGGCCTGCTTGGCCGCGGCCGAGCCGATGCCGTCGACGACCTTCACCGGCGAGACACCGGCGTGCGCGCGCAGGAGCTCCTCGTCGCCCACCACCGAAGACGCCACCTGGTGGTACACCATGACCTTGGCGGGCAGGCCGTGTTCCCCGGCCAGGCCGCCGAGGTACCGCGCGACGCCGTCGAGCTCGTCGCCGGTCGTGCGGCCGAACTTCTTCCCCGGGATGACGCCCGGTTCGACCGCCCACTCGGGGTCGAGCGCGACGCCGACGTCCGGCTCGGTGAGCCAGCGTTCGTACGCCTGCACCTCGGGCAGGAAGTCGGCGCGGCCGGGCTGGATGTTCAGCAGCAGCACGCCTTTCAGCGCCCGGGCGGCATCGAGGTAGTCGCGCACCGTCTCGTCTTCGCAGCGGCTGCGGTACATGCCGTCGGCGCCGGGCGAGCGGTGCACGGTGGTCGCGATCAGCTCGACGACCGGGGTGACCGGCCGGGTGGCCGGGAACGCGCGGATCCGCCGGCGCAGCTCGTCGCTCGCCTCCGCGAGGTCGCCCGTCATCCGGCCGAGCGCCTTCGCGCCCGGCGCACCGCAGAAGCCGACGAGCAGGCTCGTCGCGAGCGGGTCCGGCGGCGGCGCCGGCGCGGCGGGGGACGCGGTGACCGGCACGGCGAGGGCGCGACCTCGCCGTTGCGCACCGCACGCGCTCGCCGCCAGACCCGCGAGCGCGGCGGTGAGAACCAGACGTCGATCGAGGGCGGCTGACGCCGTTTTCGGGACCATCACGGGGAAATACCCGCGATGATCTTCGCGCAAACGCCATCGCCGACGATCACCGCATCGTGCCCGCGTCCGTTCCGGAGCCAGGCCCCCGGCCTGCGGAAACGCGCTTTTTCGGGCCGTGCGGCGGGAATGCGCACTCACCCGACCCGGTGGATCGGCCCGCGCGCGGACGGGGCCGGCCCCACACTTCCCGCATGCGTAGCCTTTTCCGGTCCGGTGCCGGGTTCGCTTTGCTCGCCGTGGCGGCTTGCGGCGCTCCCGCTCCCGCGGCGTCACCGGCGCCCGTCCCGACGCCCGTCGCCGCCGCTCCGGCCCGCGTCACGCCCGCGTCCGCGCGCCAGGTCGGCGCCGACGAGCTGGGCCGGGTGCCGATCCTGATGTACCACCGGATCGTCGCGCGGCCGCGATCGGTGTACGAGCGCACGCCCGCCGACTTCACCGCGGAGCTCGAGCGGCTGGCCGACGAGGATTACGTCCCGGTCACGACGGCCGAGCTGGTGACCCGCCGGCTCGACCTCCCGGCGGGCGCGCACCCGGTGGTCCTGACCTTCGACGACGGCGACCCCAGTGTGTTCGGCCTGACGCCGCAAGGGCAGCCCGCGGCCGGGACGGCGGTCCGGATCCTGCTGGACGTCGCAGCCGCGCACCCGCGGTTCCGGCCGGTGGCGAGCATGTACGTCAACGAGCACCCGTTCGGCTCGGCGGACGGCGGGCGTGAGCTGCGCTGGCTGGCCGACCACGGTTTCGAGATCGGCAACCACACGCGTCACCACACGAACCTGCGCACGGCCTCGGAAAGCGAGGCGACGGCGGCGATCACCGAGGAGGACGCGGCGATCCGCGACTACCGTCCCCGCACACTGGCGCTCCCGTACGGCGCGCGCCCGTGGCGTGCGGAGCTGGCGTTGCGCGGACCGGGGTATTCGTACGACGGGGTGTTGCTGGTCGGCGCCGGGCCCGCGCCGTCGCCGTGCTCCCGCGGGTTCGATCCCGCGGCGATCCCGCGGATCCGATCGCAGTCCGCCGGGACGGAGGCGGAGTACGGATCGGCACATTGGCTGGACGTGCTGGCGTCGCCCAGCGGAAACCGGTACACCTCGGACGGCGACCCCGCGACGGTGGCGTACCCGCGTTCGGGCCCGGCCCCGGCGCCGGCATGTGCGAGCGTGGGCCTTGCCTACTGAGCCGGCGCGGGTCGATTGGCTGCCCCAGCCCCAGCCACGGCCGGCCACATCGATCGAGGAGGAGCCGCCGGCGGCGGGAGTGCCACGTCCCCGGCGGCGGCTGCGGTTCCGGCGCGCGGGCGGGGGTGCGGTGCCCCGGCCGCGGGTGGCGATGTCTCCGGAGCAGCTGCTGCCTGGCGCGGTGGCGGAACCGGCGACGCACCCGAATCCGTTGGCCGAGCCGGCAGACCTGCGCCCATCGTGGCCGGGTATGTCGCCCGCGGCGCCTCCGATCGCGGCTGAGCCGGCGACCCCGGCGGCGAAGCAGACGCCGGCGCTTCAGCCCGCGCCACCCAAGCCACCGGCCACACACCCGACCCCAACACCCGAACCACCACCTCCAGCGCCAGGCCAACCTTCAGCGCGCCCGGCAATTCCCGCCCAGTCGCCCCCGCCAACCGCTCCAGCGGCTGAGCCCCCAACCCCGACACCCGAACCACCGACCCCAGCAACAAAAACCCCGCCACCCATCGCCTGGCCCTCGGACGCCGAACCCCTCGAACCAGAGCCGCCCCACCCCCCGGCACTCCACCTCCGCCCGCCGACTAACGCCCCACTACCCGAACTCGAAACCCCGGAAGCAGAACCACTCCGGCAACCGGTGACCTGGTGGGCACCCGCCGTCCTGGTCTTCGCCTTGGCCCTCGCGGTGGCCCTGCTCCTCATCCCGCGCGCCGCCGAGCCGCGGCGGCTCACCGGGACTCCCTCACCGATCACACCCGCGCGAGTCACCACCCGACCACCGGAACCCGCCGCGCTCCCCGACGGTCCGCCCGTCACCCCCGCCGGCGACGGTACCTGGCGCGTCGTCCCCGGCCCTCGCACCCTCGCCGGCGCCGGCCCCGACGAACTGACCTACACGATCGAAATCGAGAACGGCGTCGACGCCCCGGACTTCGCCACCCAGGTCGACACCATCCTCGTCGACCCCCGGGGCTGGATCGGTCAGGGCAAAGTGAGCTTCCGCCGCGAAACGGACCCCCAGGCGCACCCCGAGGTGCGGATCAGCCTCACCACCCCCGGCACGAGCCGTCGCCTTTGCGGCTTCGCGATCCCCTACGATTCCTCCTGCCGCCTCGCCCACCGGATCGTCGTCAACCTGGCCCGGTGGATCCGCGGCGCTCACTCCTTCGGGGCCGATCTCACCGGCTACCGCACCTACGCGATCAACCACGAAATGGGCCACGCCCTCGGGTTCGGGCACGTCGGGTGCCCCGCCGCCGGCGCACCCGCGCCCGTCATGATGCAGCAGACCTTCGGGCTCTCGAACACCTACCTCACCCAGCTCAACCGGGCCGAATCCCAGAAAGCCGGACAGCTCGGGCCCGATGGGGCCGTCTGCCGCCCCAACCCCTGGGTCGGCTGACGACCCACGGTCGCACCGCGTCATCCCAACGAGGTGTCCCCGGTCCCGAACGGGGCGCCCATCCTGGCCGCGGACCACCCCGTGCAGGGGTGCCGCTGGGCCAGACGGGCAACGCCCGGCCAGCGCGAGTGAAGCTCCTTGTCCGCGTGAATCTTTCCTCGCTAGCGTCGGTGGGGAGGGGACGAAGCCGGGCGCCCGGTGCGTTTCCTTGCACCCCAAGGAAATCGAACGAGGAGTTTCTCGATGACGGCTCTCGACCAGCCCGTGACCCGCACCGCGTACCAGCAGTCGGTCGCCGACTACTGGAACGCGGAGAAGGACCCGGTGAACCTCCGGCTGGGCGATGTCGACGGTCTCTACCACCACCACTACGGCCTCGGCGACTACGACCCGGCCGTCCTCGACACCCCCGAAGACCGACGCGACCAGGCGATCATCGACGAGATGCACCGGCTCGAGACCGCGCAGGCCGACGTCCTCCTCGACCACCTCGGCCCGATCGGGCCGCGCGACCGGCTGCTCGACGCCGGCTGCGGCCGCGGCGGCACCAGCGTCATGGCCCACCAGCGCTTCGGCTGCCAGGTCGACGGGATCTCCATCTCCGAGCAGCAGGTCGGCTTCGCCAACGAGCACGTGCGGCAGCGCGGGATCGACGGCTCGGTCCGCTACCACCTGAAGAACATGCTCGACACCGGCTTCGAATCCGGCGTGTTCCAGGGCATCTGGAACAACGAGAGCACGATGTACGTCGACCTGCACGAGCTGTTCGCCGAGCACGCGCGGCAGCTCAAGCCCGGCGGCCGGTACGTCACGATCACCGGGTGCTACAACGACGTCACCGGTGGCCGGTCGCGGGCGGTGAGCCAGATCGACCAGCACTACATCTGCAACATCCACGCCCGCGGCGACTACTTCAAGGCGTTGTCGGACAACGGGTTCGTCCCGATCACCGTCGTCGACCTGACGGCCGCGACGATCCCCTACTGGGAGCTGCGGGAGAAGTCCTCGGTCGCCACCGGGGTCGAGAAGCCGTTCCTGACCGCCTACCGCGAAGGCAGCTTCCACTACCTGCTCATCGCCGCCGACCGCGTCTGAGGCGGGCGTGCCGAGGGAGAGCACCATGACGACCGGGACCGCGTGTCCACAGTGGACGAACGGGGGTGCCGCGAGCCTGCTCGCGGGCCCGTTCGGCCTCGGCACGGCCGCGGCGCGGATCGCGACGCAGTTCGCGCCCGCGCCCGGGCAGGACCCGGCCTACGCGGACGTGCCGTGGGGTGACGGCAGCGCGACGCCGTTGTACTGCCCGGTCCAGGGTCGCGTCGACGACGCCCTCGCCGGGGAGGTCGACCGGCGGCTGGTCACGTGGGCCGAGGACTGCGGGTTCACCGGCGACGGCCTCGACCAGATCGCCCACGCCGGGTTCGGCCGCCTGGTGATGCTCGCCCACCCCGACTGCGACGACCCGGATCGGCTGCTCGTCGCGGCGCAGCTGAACGCGACGTGGTGGGCGGCCGACGACTACTACGCCGACGACAGCGCGCTGGGCGCGGCGCCGACCGAACTGCCGCCACGCCTGGCGCTCGTCATGGCGGCCATGGACCCGGTCGCGCCGGCCGGGGAGTTCTCGGCGCCCCTCGATGAAGCGCTGCGGGCGGACCCGATCCTCGTCGGGCTGCACTCGGCGATCGGCCACCTGGGCCGGCACGGCTCCCCCGTGCTGGTCCAGCGGGTCTGCTATGCGACGTTCGCGATGTTCGTCAGCTGGGACGCCTACGCGGCGTGGCGCCACACCGGCCGCTACCCACCCGCGTGGGAGTACCTGGCGGCCCGCCAGCACGACAGCTTCTACACGTCGATGACCCTCGTCGACGCCGTCGGCGGCTACGAGCTGCCCGCGCCGTTCTACTACGACCCGCGCGTGCGGGAGGCGATGATGCGGGCCGGGACGGCGTCGGTGCTGGTCAACGACCTGCATTCGGTGGCCAAGGACGCCGCCGACGACAAGCCGGTCTGCAACATGGTGCTGCAGATCGCCGCGGACCGGGGCTGCTCGGTCGAGGAGGCGGTCGAGGCCACCGTCGAGCTGCACAACAAGATCGTCCACGAGTTCGAGGACGGCCACCGCGAGCTGATGGCGGTGCCGTCGCCGGAGCTGCAGCGGTTCCTCGTGGGTGTCCGTTCCTGGATGGGCGGCGGCTTCACCTGGCACGCCACCAACCCTCGCTACCAATCCTGACCTTCGAACGAACGGGTGGTTCTCGCTGTGACTGTCACCGACCCGGTGGACTCCGACCAGGCACCGCTGAGCCTCGGACGGGCCGCGGCCCGCACCTTGGCCACGACGACCAAGTCGGTC